>NZ_CP026117.1 GCF_004101845.1 Latilactobacillus curvatus JCM 1096 = DSM 20019
CGACGATTGCCCCACATCAGCAAGATGTTTGCACCAGAACAAGCAGGTGGTCATTATCCTTCAATGCACCAGGATTTAGTGCAACATCACCGCTTAACCGAAGTGGATTACTTAAATGGTTACGTGGCACGCAAAGGCGCCGAAAAGCACATTGCGACCCAGTCAACCAATTAATCACGGAATTAATTCATGCCAAAGAAGCATTATTGATTAAATAAACGAGGAGTCTTAACTAATGACAGAAAAACGCCAATTAAATATCGAAGTTGAATCAATGCACTATCAAAAATTATTAATTGCTATCGATGATGATGACACAACCTCATCCAAACGGGCCTTTAACTATGCTTGTACGCTTGCTAAGGCCTATCAAATTCCATTAGGGATTGTCAGCATTTTGGAAACCGGCGATTTGAACATTTATCAATCACTCTCACCAAACGTGGTTGAAGGGCGCCGAGAAGAAATCGCAACCGATCTAGATGTTTATGTTCAAAAAGCGAAAGAATTCGGGGTTGAAGATGTGACGCCGATTTTAAATGAAGGTAATCCAGGACACGTGATTGTTGAAGAAGTGATTCCTAGTTTCCAACCAGACTTGGTCATCTGTGGTTCAAAGACGAAACCATCTAAACATTTAATCGGGACACATGCGAGCTATTTAGCGAAATACGCGCCATGTTCAGTCACAGTTGTACGGTAAATTAAGTATTTGGAGATCAGACGAATGATAGAATGTACACAATGCCATATTAAATATGGGCGTAAATTGCACCAATGTCCCAATTGCGGTCTAGTGCACCAATCAACGCAAACAAAACAGCAAACATCGCTCCTGCAACAATACTATCAATTTTTAGCGCGGAGTTTAAAACAACCGCTAAAGGTGCAATGGCAGTGGGCCAACCTGTGGTTTGGCTTAGTCACGTTTGGTCTGGTTATATTAATGAATACTGCAACGGCAAGTTTGCTCATTGCCAGTTGGTCAGAACAAATTGGTGCGGTTGCTGGGGTGATGGCGTCACAAATTGTCTTGCGCCAACGGCTAAACTTATTACCGCTTGATATGAAGGCACTCGGTGGACAACTATTTATTCTGGTGGTTGTTTTGGGAATCGGATTTTTACTCAAGCGTTACTTATTGAAGAAGACGACAACCACCTTGCGCGCGTATCTAACGGAGATTAGTGCGTACAGTGGGATAACCGTTATTTTAGCATTAGCTGCGCTGTTGGCTGCTCTATGTTTCGGGATGACCGCCATCTGGTTCGTCTTAATCATGGTTGCAGTGATGTACGTCAGTTTGAACATTGCGGTTGGGATTAGTTTATTTCAAACTCGATGGGCAGCTTTTGATCGCGTCTATGCTATTTTATTATTTGAAATCTTAACCCATGTTGTCTTGGCAATTGGCATTAGCCAAATCGTGATTTTAAACCTACTAACAGGACTCTAAAAAATAAAAGTGCGTATTTTGGTACACTTTTTCAAAAGAGGTTTATCATTAGAGTTGTAAAAAAGAAATGGGAGGTTTTTAATATGGCAGCAGCTGTTGAAAAAACATTGGTTTTAGATATGAAGATGTCAGAAGCATTTGATTGGAGTGACGATAACACAATCGTCCGTGATGCTTTGTGGATCACTATATGGAAGCCAACGGCCGGAACACGGATAAAACCGTTGAGGCAATGAAACCCTATCTTAAGATGAGCGACGCGGAAGTTAGAGAAAAGGCAGAAGCGCTTTTAAAATAAGGCAATAAAAAAAGACCCGCTAATCATTGTTGATTAGCGGGTCTTTTTTGGGTAATCCTCAAAGCCAACCCGTTTGAGTCAGCACGCTAACGAAAACGGGTTTCATCTGCCATATCTTTCCCGCAGAATCAGGTACTTTGATTTGAAACGTGCTTCCTCGAGCTGCCTTTTCCGGTTAACCTAAAAACGGGCATTATGGCTGAAAAATCGCCATAATACCCGTTTTTTGGGTAATCCTCAAAGCCAACCCGTTCGACTCAGCACTCTAAACGTGCTTCCTGTCGCAGTAATTTCCGCTTAATCTAAAAATAACATAAATCCTAAAACCTGGATTTATGTTATTTTTGAATTAATGCTCAATGACTAAGCGCGACAGTCAGCACTCTAATCATACATATATTCTCTTGTCATTGGGAGGTCTCTTGCGCTGGGGCCTTTTGATACGAGGTATTGAATGACATCAATGTTCCCAGATTCAAACGATGAGGCACATGCTTGGAGATAGAGATCCCACATGCGGACGAATTCTGGACCTGCTTTTGGTAAAATGACGTCTTTTTGGGCGTTAAAATTAGCAGTCCAGATTTCCAGCGTTTTTTGATAATGGCGCCGGAGGGGTTCCATGTCGGCAATTTGTAGTTCGGCATTGATAATGTGTTGTGTATTTTCAACTAAACCGGGTACATAGCCACCTGGGAAAATATACTTATTAATCCAGGCATTGCGCGCACCGCCTTGTTGACGGGTAATCCCATGAAGGAGGGCAACCCCATCATCAGTGAGGTAGTCAGCGATATCTTGGAAGTAGGCACCAAGATTTTCTTCACCAACGTGTTCAAACATCCCAACACTGGTAATGTAATCGAATGGGGCGTGTTTGAGTTCGCGATAGTCAACAAGTTGGACGCTAGCAACATCGCTAAGGCCCTCGTCATTAATCCGTTGTTGAACGAAATCATATTGTTCCTGACTCAAGGTAATCCCGACCACTTTGAGATGATATTCTTTAGCGGCGGTTAACATGAGGGTGCCCCAACCACAGCCGATGTCGAGCAATGTTCGGTTAGGTTGTGGATTGAGCTTGCGTAAAATATGGTGCACTTTATTAATTTGTGCTGTCTCTAAATCATCAGTTGGTTTTTCAAAATAAGCACATGAGTAAGTCATTGTTTTATCCAACCAAAGTTGGTAGAAGTCATTCCCTAAATCGTAATGACTTTGGATATCTTTTTTACTTGCCTTTTCTGAATGCGATTGTTTTGGAATCAGATGAATGTAGCGACTATTACGCATGAAACTGTCTGCGCTAGTGTAAGCCGCCGTTAATAGTTTTTGAAGTGGGGTATCTGTTGTATTACTTGTCACTTCAAGGTCGCCAGCCATGTACGCTTCGCCGAGGGCTAATGATGCGTTGCTGGACAATTGTTTGATGGGAATCGCTTTTTTAAAAGTAATCGCTACTTCAGGCTCTCCAGAACCATAGGTTTCGGAGCTACCGTCCCAATAGTTGACGGTAACAGGGAAATCAAAAGAGTGTTGTAGTAGTTTCTTATAAAAAGTTTTTTCTAACATACCGAAAATCCTTTCTAGGTGTAAATTTGAAGTACCAGAGTAGTATACGACTATTTTTAAAAAGATGTAAGTTGCAACTATCGGAATTCCAGAATATCCAATTAGTTCGAAGTGTTGTAAAATAATGATATAGAATTGCCATAGGAGGAAATTGCGTGAGTTTATATCAAAAATTTGTGACGAATCAGCAGTTAAGACGAGTTGTAGTGCTCTTAACGTTGATTGGGGTCATCTATGTGTCACGCTCGATGATGAATATCATTTTGCTGACGTTCATCTTTACTTTTTTAGTGACTCAATTAGTACGAAAGGTCCAACAGTATTCAAAAATTCCGCCCGCAGCTGTGGTTGTGCCGCTTTATATGTTGGTGATTTTTTTAGTGTATCTAGCAGTAACGATTTATGTGCCACAGATTGCTAAACAGTCAATTAAATTAGGCGAGAGTGTCTATAATTTCTACCAAAGTCCATCATTTGATGCGAATCAATTTATGCGAACCATTGGGGATTACATGAAACAGTTCAACTTGACGGATCAGTTGAAACACGGTGTATCAACAATCGTTAATTACATCACCGGAATCGGAACAATGGGCGTCACAATTGTCTTATCGTTTATTTTGAGTTTCTTTTACACAATTGAGCTAGACCGATTACCGCAGTTTGGAAAACTCTTTTTGAAGAGTACTTACGGCTGGTTCTTCCAAGATATCATGTATTTTGCTAAAAAATTCGTGAATACCTTTGGCGTGGTAATTGAAGCCCAAATCTTCATTGCAATTGTGAATACAGTGTTAACAACGATTACGTTAACGGTAATGAAAATGCCTAATATTCCGAGTTTAGCCATCATGATTTTCCTATTGTCGATGGTACCGGTCGCAGGAGTCATCGTTTCATGTATCCCATTGTGCATTATCGCCTTTTCAGTCGGCGGAATTCAGTATGTGGTTTATATATTGGTGATGATTTTAGTCATTCATGCCCTAGAAGCATATGTTTTGAATCCGCGATTTATGTCGAGTAAAACACAGCTGCCAATTTTCTTTACATTTGTTGTTTTATTTGTAGCAGAACGTTTCTTAGGAACTTGGGGGTTAATTGTTGGATTACCAATCTTTACGTTCTTTTTAGATGTACTAGGTGTGAAGACCATTCAAAAATCGGGTAAAAAACAAAAAAAAGCGGCTAATTGACGCGGTTAGGATCCGCAACAAGGGTGGCCAATTGGTTAAGATCGATTTGCAATTCGATAGCAACAATAAATAATGCTTTTAGTGATGGGGCAGCGCCTTTTTCCCACCGGAAGATCATTGAGCTACTAATCTTGGTATTATATTTTGCGCTGAGTAGATCGGCGAGCTGTTGCATTGTTAGATTCTTAGCAGTTCGCTTATCGTGTAGTAATTGTCCGAACATTTAGCACCGTCCTTTATCACGCGTTTGACTTATAAGTTTAATTATATGACAAATGACGTCAATAAGTGAACACTTGGGACTAAAGTTTTTAATTGACAGAGTTCTTACATTATCGTAATATTCCTAATGTGGAACGGGATTGATAACGTTTCTTGGGGGTGCTGAATGTGGCAGAAAAATTATTTGTTCTATCAGGTTATTTAAAGGGTCATGATTTGAAACAGCAAGTTGTTGCTGATGTATTGGGCAAAACATTAACGACGGCTAATCGTAAGATTAGAGGGAAGATTCCATTTACCGTCAAAGAAATTCAATTACTACATGACCGCTTGGGAATTCCAATCGACGTGTTTTTTTAAGAATAGTTCCTAATCAGGAACTAAGTAATCAGTTTTAAATGAACCAAATAAAAATAACCCTGTCGACTGAAAATCGTCGACAGGGTTATTTTTATTGGCTATTTTGCTTTAAGGAGTTCTAATTTACCTTGAACAATCATTTCGCAAAGATCAGGATAACTGATACCAAGCACTTCTGCTTCTTGTGGAATTAATGAAAGTGGCGTCATCCCAGGTAATGTATTTCCTTCGATCACGTGTAAGCCATTTTCAGGACTCCAGAAGAAGTCGATGCGGGCGTAGTTCGTTAAGCCAAGTGCTTGCATAGCATCAAGTGCCATTTGTTTCATGGCTTCGTGCACATCATCAGGTAAATCGTTTGGTGGTGTGACAAATTGAGTGGTATTTCCAGTCACGAATTTGTGCTCAAAGTCATACCAACCGTCATTAACGACGATTTCGATGGCAGGTAATGGTTGACCATTAATCACGCCAAGTGAGAATTCGCGACCTTTAATGAATTCTTCGATTAAAGCTTCGCGGTCGAAACGAAGCGCATCTTCGACAGCTGGTTGTAACTCAGCTTCGTTGTGCACGATATGTGTCCCAACACTTGAGCCACCGTTACTTGGTTTTACCACGACAGGGTACTCAAATGGGATTTCTGGCATGGGTTGGTCGCGATAAGCAGCGACAAACCGAGCAGTTGGAATTTGGTTATATAATAAGATTTCCTTTGAAACCTTTTTACTCATTGTAATACCTGCTGCGAGTGTGTCACTACCGGTATAAGGAATTCCAAAGAGATCGAGAACCGCTTGGACTTTACCGTCTTCGCCATCGCCACCATGAAGTGCGAGGAAGACAATATCAGCAGTTTTACAAATCTCTAAGACATTCGGGCCAAAGAGTTGTGTTGAACCATCAGTACGTAATGCGTTGATGGCGTCGTCTGTTAAAACTTCGTCGCTGATGTCGTAATCTTTTTCAACAGGTGTTGAAGAATAAAGATCATCGATTGATGCGACGTCGTGCAAATCATTTCCTAAGAAAAGATCAACGAAAGCAACGTCATGGCCTTTCGTTTGTAATGCATTGGTAATTTTGTGTCCAGACGTTAATGAAACGTTACGTTCGGTACTACGCCCGCCCGCTAAGACAACAATTTTCATATGAACCTACCTCCGAATATTTTTGGAACCTTAAGTATAGCACAAAACCATATTAGGCGGGTATCAAAAAGCTGAAAAATCAGTGGTCTAGTTTAAAAATTGGCACTCAACAACAGCGAATGCTAATTACTTGCATTTCATGATTAACGGACTAGAATAGAGTTGTAAAGATTAAGAAAGGAAGTTTTAGAGATGGCAAACGAATTAATGAATGGTCGTCAAAATTGGCTAGATAATTTTGGTGGAGATGATTGGTTCAAGAATTTCGGTCAGCAATTATTGGCAATGTCGCCTGAAACGGACAACTTACTCAAAACAGATGTTAAAGAGACCGATAAGGATTACCAATTAGCGGTTGATTTACCAGGACTGGACAAGAAAGATATTCACGTGGATTATCAAGATAATACATTGAAGATTAGTGCTAAACGTGATAGTTTCGCTGATCATAGTGACAGTCAAGGCAATATCGTTCAAAGCGAACGGCATTATGGGCGCTTTAGCCGGCAATTCTACCTACCTGGTGTCAACCGGGATCAAATCGATGCGCAATATCAAGATGGCGTCTTACAATTAATGTTACCGAAGTTAAGTGAATCAGACCAACCAACGAACCCAATTGAAATTCGTTAATTAAAAAAGCGGCACCAACCATAAAATGGTTGGTGCCGCTTTTTGAGTTATAGAAAAAGAGAGGCGTAAAACAATATGAGACCTGCTACAAGAGTACAACATTTAAATTTGGTGAGTAAGGCAATCCGCCGCTGTTGAATGGGTGAATCGAGTGGGAGTATGACGACTTTTAATTCATTTTCAGGATGCGCTTGTAGATAGGCTTTCCAAAAAGTATGCTGTGCTTGAAAAGTCGGCAACTTAAGGTAGAGAAACGCGATAAAAATGAATGCACTCCCCAAAAGACGGATTGCAATGTTCAGGGCATCTAGATAGAGCGCTGTTAGACAGCCACCGATTGATAAAAAGAATAAAAGGACTAACCAAGATGTTAAAGGAACAGCTTGCTTGTAAAAGGATGCGTTGAAATAAGCTTGTTTCATTGATTGTTGCGCTTTGTAAGCTTGGTCATCCGTGTCAGGATATTGGTCCAAGAAATTTTGCTTGAGTGTTGGCTTTAGCATATTGAGACGCACGATAAAATAAGATGAACTGATAGCTAACAGGCAACCAATAACGGTGAGAAAAAAGGCTTGATTTGGGGACAAAATAATACCTCCTAATTGATAAATAATTGTAGTATAGCAAATATTTATCAACTATTAAGATTTAATCAGTAATTTTAATATTTCATTGAGAGATAATGCGCTTTCTAAATAGTAGATTGTAAAATTAATCCGAACGCTGTTCGGACAAAAAAGATCAGCTTCCTTTAAAATGGTGTTTACCACAAACCCATCTTTTAGGAGCTGATCTTTTGTCTAGTATAACCTATTCCGAACGAATTAAAATCGAAACCTTTTGTGAACTAGGGCTGTCCAATATCCAAATGGGCGTTCGGCTGAACCGATCACCGTCAACAATTTCTTATGAATTATCTCGATGTCAACCTTATCAGGCTGAATTAGCACAAACAGATGCCGAATACAAGCGATCACGATGTGGTCGGAAAACTAAGCTGAGCGATGAGTTAAAGCAAAAAATTCTCAACCATTTACGTCTAAGCTGGTCACCAGGAATGATTGCTCACGAATTTAAACTAGCTACTAAATCTATTTATAATTGGCTAAATCAGGGGAGAATTGGTTTCTCCTTGAATGATCTACCTGAACATGGCGTACGCCAACGGCGTAACGTTGACCAACGATCCAAATATAATCAATCTTTGGGGCGATCAATTGAACAGCGTCCCATGATGATTAATCAACGTAAGCGCATCGGCGATTTTGAACTAGATACAGTCGTTGGTCCTCGTGGGCATAGTAAGGCAGTTTTATTAACTTTAATCGATCGCAAATCACGGTTCCTTTGGGCATACCGGTTAAAAGATCGGACGACAGCGACTGTTAATGAAGCACTAACTAAGTTCCTAACCACTTTTAATGGTCCGGTGCACAGCTTTACTGTGGACCGTGGCACTGAGTTTAGTGGGCTAGTATCACTTGAATCACAATATGGTATTAAGACCTATTACTGCCATGCTTATACGCCAGCTGAACGTGGTAGTAATGAACGCTTTAATCGGAATTTACGTTATTTTTATCCTAAAGGGACTCGTTTTGAGCACATTAGTGCTCAAGATTTAACGACGACGTTACTCCAAATTAACCAGCGACCGCTTAAAATACTCGACTGGCAAACACCGTATCAGGTTATGCTGACAAATTTGTCCAAAAATTCGGATTAAATTTGCAATCTACCAAATATTCATTGCCCATTTTCTCGCGATTACACTTTTCATCCAATCAAAAAACGCCCGCCTTTCAGCGCGCGTTTTTTCTATTTAATTAACGTGTAATCATCTGCATCCACATTATCAATCAATGGTGACATGCCACCTGTTGCTAATAAAGTGAGGCGATGCATCGCTCTCGAACAGATCGTGTAGAGCAATTGCCGTTGATCTTCATGATTGTAGTTGGTTGCACTGACTTGCCAGCCGATAATCGCATCGAATTCCAATCCTTTGGCTAAGAAACTTGGAACGACTAACGTACCCGCTGCCAAACGTTGATTTTCGGAACGAATTAAAGTGACTTTTGTGCCACTGGCTTTCAACTTAGCTGTTAGTTCTTGGGCTTGCACCAATGTCTTGGTGATAATCGCCGTCGTTAACTTATCTGCTTCATTTTTAGCGAGTTGCGCATTCACATCAGCGACCAATTGATCTTCGCTTTGACGCACAATCAAGTTTGGCTTGTCGCCTTCACGGTTGAAAGCTTCAATTTTTTGACCGCCCTTTAAGAGCCCTTTGGTAAAGTCAGTGACTTGTTCAGTTGACCGATATGAACGCGTCAATTGAACGACCTTCGTATTTTGCGCATTAAAGAGTTGTTGCACTTGTTGTAATAGGTTCGTGCTGTTTTCTTTGGTGAAAATCGCTTGGTTCAAATCACCGAGTAACGTGAAGCGCGCCTTAGGGAAGTGCATCTTCAAGAAGGCCAATTCGTATGGTGTGTAATCTTGGATTTCATCGATAAAGACAAAGCGCATGTCGCGTTCGCCGTGCTTACCGGTCATTAAATCATAAAGATGCAAGTAAGGTGTCACATCTGATAACGTCATTTGTTTGGCCTTTAAATTAGCGACAAAATCAGTCACATGATCATTCCAGATTTCTGGTGTCAGGTCAAATTCAGCCAAATCAACCAATTGCGGCACAACCCGCATGAAGTGGACGTATTGTGCTTGAATACTCAAGAAGCGATTGCGTTGAATTCCTTTTTGAACGGGTTTGAAAGCCTTCAAAACGATTTGTTTAGCGATATATTTACTTTCCGCTTCACCAGTCTTAAAGTCTTTGCCCGCCATAATTTCGCGGAGTTCTTCATCACTCAAGTTTTCAGCGCGTTCTGTCACCCAGTCCGCCTTGGTTTCGTGGTCGACTTTATGGCTCAAACTGCGCAATAAACTTTCCTTCGTCGCGTCTAGCCGGTTTCCTAAGTGATAGTTTTCGTTGAAACGGTAATAGACGTCGCTGATTTTTTCCTTACTAATCAAGACCTTCCCGTTCACTTTCAAGTCACGGAAGCGCATATCACCTTTTTCAAGATGCGCTGCGTAACGTTTAACTGCTTTATAGAAGACTAGGCTTTCTTTCAAACGGCTAATCCGCGCATCAGTTTCCGTGATTGGTGTTTCGAATTGGTCAAATAAACTCTGAACAGCAAGGTTCGGCAAACGCCGTGCAACATATTGATAGTAAGTCATTTGAATCATGTTTTGTTCGCCAAGTTCAGGCAACACGTCAGCGATATAATCGTTGAACAATTGGTTCGGCGAGAACATGATCACTTGACTGGAATCCAGGTTACCCCGATACCGGTAAAGTAGGAAGGCAATCCGTTGTAAAATCGCGGATGTTTTCCCAGAACCAGCGGCCCCTTGCACGAACAATAAGTCCGCGTCAGTGTTCCGGATGATTTGATTTTGTTCCCGTTGAATGGTCGTCACGATACTCTTCATTTGTGTATCAGACTTTTCGCCCAATACTTCCAGTAACATTTGGTCACCAATTGTTTCTTGCGTATCAAATAACGCCTTAATTTGGCCATCTTCAATTAAGAATTGACGTTTCAAAGAAATATTGACGTCTTGCGGGCCGTCAGGCGTTTGGTACGTAACTTCACCAGTCTTCCCTTCATAGTAAATTGATGAAATAGGTGCCCGCCAGTCATAAATCAAGAAATGATCTTCGCGATCGGTGAATGACCCTAGCCCAATATAAATGGACTCAGACTTTGGTTCACCCTTTTCTTTAAAATCAATCCGCGCGAAATAAGGGGTTTTTTCCATTTTTTGTAAAGTCTCAAGTTGCCGGGAAGATTGTTGCCAAGAATTATTCCGTTCTTGCAACATTTGCCGTTGTTGTTCGATTGAGACTGCCGTTTCAGTCATTGCTGAATCATTATTGAAATTCAACCGTACATCATTAAAGAAGTTTGCGTTAATTTCTTTTTCTTCTGATTTAGCCCGTTCAACGGCGCCTTCGAAGTGCTTTTCGGCGTTTTTAATTAAACCGACAATCTCGGTTAAACGGCGTTGTTCTAATGATTTTTGTTCGTCAGTCAAAGCAGATGTCCCCCGATTTCTAAATAAACAGTTCTACAAGTTTAACACTAAATTCACAAGAGTGCGACGATAGGCGCTTATATTTTGAGCATTAACTGGATTTACCGAATTGGCGATGCAATCGTCGGTTCGGTAAATTTGGTTAAGCGTAGAAATATGCCTATCGGAGCACGTTTAGAGTGCGTTTGAAACGGTTTAACTTTCGAGGATTAGCCTAATCAGGGAAATAAGCGATGTAGTCGATTGTTTTCCTGATGTAGCTAAGCGGAAAAAGTTATTTGCTAAAGCACGTTTCACGATCTTCCCACAAAAAAGCCGGCCGCTGCAACCACCAGCCCTAACCCGTAGGTTAATAGCAGATAACCAAAGAAAATATGGTAACGGCGGCGGAACCACAGCTGACTCAATTCGCTATTGAACGTTGAGAAAGTCGTGTAGCCACCCAAGACCCCGACGCCCAAAAAGAGCGTCCACGTTTGATCCAATTGTGCCCCGGTCACCCAGCCTAAGCAAAAGCTCCCCGTTAAATTAATTAAAAAGGTGATTAATGGATATTCGCTGGCAATCTGCGTTCCAAGACGGGTTAATTGATACCGCAAAATAGCGCCGATTGCCGCGCCCAATCCGACAATTAATAACGTCATCATTTTAGCACCTGCGACTTTCCTTGCCGATCGAGCAGCCAAACTGCCCAGTAATCTGCCACTAAACTTAAGCAGACACCGCCAATCAAACTAATCCCGATATACAGGCTAAATGGCCACCATTGATTGGCCACCAATAACTTCAATGCATCCACGCTAAAACTAGAAAAAGTCGTGAAGGCGCCGAAAAAGCCCGTGCCCATTGCAAGTGCCAGCGTATCGCTGATCTGATAACGAACCACGATGTAACGCATTAAAAAAGGAAGACAAAACGCCCCGATTAAATTCACACACAAAGTGCCATACGGAAACCCTGCTGCTTGGTGCAATCCGAGCCCAATTGCATAGCGTAAAATCCCGCCAAAAAAGGCAAAAATTCCAACCGCGAGACTTTCTTTTATCTTCATTTTAGATCGCCCCCTTTTTAATATCGTAGCATCTATTTTACAGAAGTTATTACCAATTGTAAATTAGTTGTAGATATTAACTAGCGATAATGCCAACTTTTTAATAATAATTTAATCACTAACGAATTATCAACAAAATCGATAATATTAGCGCCAATATATAAAAAGCCAATTTTACGAACCCGTGCTGTTGCTCGGAAGCTATTCGGCTTTGACATGCTTTAGTACCCATCTAGCTATCAAAGCCAACTTCCTGTGCACAGCTGTGGCCCGCAAACAGTCGGCTACACCGCCTATTTACGAACCCGTGCTGTTGCTCGGAAGCTATTCGGCTTTGACATGCTTTAGTAGGTTAGTGTATGCTCTACACAACTTTATTGAGCATTGAAAGGATCTTTTTTATGACAAGCTTAGCGCTCGTAATCGTTCTATTGGCGGCTTTAATGACGCCGTTACTCATGGCAAAATTTAAGATTTCTTATTTACCAACCGCCGTTGCGGAAATTTTGGTCGGGATTTTACTCGGACAAAGTGGCTTCCACCTCATCTCAACCACCCCCACACTGACGGAACTTTCATCATTGGGTGTGACCGTCTTAATTTTCTTAAGCGGGATGGAAATCGACTTTGAACTCTTTAAAAAGCAACCCACCACAGCTAAATCTGGCGTTAAAACACCGCTGACGCCCTTACAACTGGCAGTCGGTAGTTTTACGCTGATCCTATTAAGTTCGCTAGGACTCGCCAGTTTATTGGCATGGAGTGGGTTGTTCACCGATATTGGACTCGCAACAATTCTCTTTTCAACCATCGCGTTAGGGGTCGTCATCGCCGCGTTGAAAGAAAAAGAACTCCTCAGCCAGCCGCTTGGCCAAACAATTCTGTTAATTGCCGTCCTCGGGGAAATCGTCCCGCTGATTTCGTTAACAATTTATGCCGCCCTCAATAATCCTGGTTCTAAGAGTCTGTGGTTACTATCACTAATTTTCTTAGCCGCGATCTTCTTATTGATGCGTTTTAAAACTGTTTATCACTTCTTTGAGCGGATTGATAAGTCAACGACTCAACTCGATATTCGTTTAGCCTTTTTCTTAATCATCACACTTGTATCGATTGCCGAAGAAGTCGGTGCCGAAAGTATTTTGGGCGCTTTCTTAGCCGGCATGGTCATGAAACTTTTACGCCCCCGTGAAGAGACGCAAGATAAATTAACATCAACCGGCTACGGCTTTTTCATTCCCATCTTCTTCATTATGACCGGTGCAAAACTCAACATCCCCGCGCTCTTACGTGATCCTAAATCACTGACCCTGATTCCCTTTTTCTTCATCAGTTTCATGGGTGCCAAAGTTTTGATTTACTTCGTCTTAAAACGGCGCTTCAAAGTCACCAACGCCCTCGCCGGGACTTTCCTCAGTTCGACGACCATCACGTTGGTCTTACCCATTTTGACGGTCGGTCTCAACTTGAAGGTTATCACGACACAGCAATCCGGCGCTTTCACAATTGCAGCGGTGATTAGCTGTATTCTTGGTCCGATTCTGTTCAATCGATTCTACTTACCAACGCCTGAAGAGATGCCACGCAAACGTGTTAACTTCATCGGCGCCAACATCATGACAATTCCAATCGCCCAACAGTTATCCAAAGGTCTGTACACAAGCGAATTATTTACCAATAACGAACAAAATTATCAAATCTACCATAGCCAAGCCAACCTCGAACTCTTGCCTGACTTGGCACCAGCCACCTTAACTGACGCGGCCGTCTTCGATACAGATATCCTGGTCTTAGGCTATTTAAATAATGAGCAAAATTATCAACTTGCCCAACAAGCGATTCAGGCCAAAGTACCGCGGATCATCGCCCGCTTTGAATTTAAGAATATCTCGGACGATCAATACGATGAACTTAAAGAACATGGCGTTGAAATTTTTAACACTTACGAAGCAAATATCAGTCTGTTGCGAAGTTTAATCGAGACTCCATCTACCTTACAAATCATTGATAACACCGATGCCGGGCTCTTCGAAGTCACGGTTAAAAATCGGCGCTTCACCGGGATTCAACTTTCTAATCTCCCATTTGTGGACCAAGTCACAATTAGTCGAATTTACCGCGATAAGCAACTGATCATGCCGCATGGTGACACGCAAATCCATCTCAATGATCACCTCATTCTAACGGGGAATAAACAGGCTGTTCCTGCCATTCGACGCCAATTAGAAACGCTCAACTAAATCATGTTGACCCTCGCACATTCTCTCTAATAGGTTTATAATGAAACTATCATAATTAAAGGATGGTGCAGATATGAAACAAGGAACAACAATCCTCACATTGGATAATGGTTACCATTTATGGACTAATACGCAAGGAACAGGCGACATTCATTTACTCTGCTTACACGGTGGCCCTGGTGGTAATCACGAATACTGGGAAAACTTCGGTAAGGAATTAGCTGATCTTGGTGTACAAGTACACATGTACGACCAACTTGGTTCATTTTATTCTGATCAACCTGATTACTCACAACCAGGCAATGACCAATTATTAACATATGATTACTTCTTAGATGAAGTTGAAGAAGTCCGTCAAAAACTGGGCATCGACAACTTCTACTTAATCGGCCAATCATGGGGTGGCGCATTGGTCCAAATGTACGCTGCTAAATATGGCCAACACTTAAAAGGTGCCATCATCTCGAGTATGGTCGATGAAATTGACGAATATGTCACAAACATCAACAAAATTCGTGAAGACATCATGACCCCTGAACAATTGAAATTCATGCAAGACTGTGAAGCTAAGAATGATTACGACAACGATGAATACCAAGCACTTGTTGACAAGTTAAACGCTGGTTACGTTGATCGCAAACAACCACTTGCAATCTCACATTTAATCCCAACAATGGCAACCGACGTTTATGGCGTCTTCCAAGGTGATAATGAATTCGTTGTGACTGGGAAATTAAAGGATTGGCATTTCCGTGACCAACTCCACAAGATTACTGTCCCAACGTTAATCACATTTGGTGAACACGAAACCATGCCAATCGCAACCGCTAAGATCATGGCTGAAAAGATTCCCCATGCTCGCTTAGTGACAACGCCAAATGGTGGTCACCATCACATGATTGATAACGCACCCGTTTACTTCGATCACTTGAAGACTTTCATCAAAGACGTAGAAAATGGCAACTTTAACGATTAAATAAAAAAAGCCGCGCTGAAGTGAACCCCAAATATTGGACGAAACTTTAAGCAGCTTTCTGGGTTGTAAAAATTCGATATTCAATCGGACTTTTACAACCCAGTTTTGTTTTAATTCTTGAAAAATTATACTCATCAATCCAAACCGATATTTGTGAAACTAGTGTTTCATAAGTATCGGTTTCTTTTTGGTAGAAAGCTTCGGCTTTCATAATATGGAAAAAGCTCTCCATTGCTGCATTATCTAAACATGTTGCTTTGCGAGACATACTTTGAAAAATGCGATGTTCTTTCAAGATATGAGTCCAATCTTGATGCTGGTATTGAAATCCTTGATCTGAGTGAACTGTTGTCCGGTATTTTAAATTCTTAGGGATTTTCTTAACTGCTCGATTCAAAACAGTTGTAGTAAATTCAACAGTAGGGTGTTTACTAACTTGATGGCTGAGAATTTCACCTGAGAATAAATCATAAATACATGTGAAATAGGCGCGTTCATCAATTGTCTTGGTTCCCCAGCGAACTTCAGTAACGTCTGTTACTAGTTTTTGATAAGGACGATCAGTGAAGAAACGACGGTTGATCAAGTTCTTAGCAACGGTGCCAACATTGCCTCTATATGAATTATATTTACGAGTACGTTTGTTAAATGCAGTTGATAGTAATTGCAGTTCTCGCATTAAGACAAGTACTTTTTTATGATTTACTAAGATATTCATACGATGTAATTCACCAGTTACACGACGATAACCGTACGCTGGATGATTCTTCTTGATTATTTGGATGGTTTGTTTAACAGATTGGTCAGATGAACCGTTCGGTTCATGACTAATAATGTATTCATACGTACTTTTGGCCATACCAACTATTTTTAGAATTTTTACTAGTTTGTGTTTAAGCCTTAGCTCTTGGATAACTTGCGCTTGTTGTTTTCTTCTTCCTGGACTAAGGCTCTTAATTTTTTTAGGTATTCATTCTCGATTTGTAGCAATTCATTTTCTTCTCTAAGACGTTCTAACTCTGTTTGTTGCCGTTTTTTTGATTGTTTATCAGCTGACATAATTGTTTGCCGTCCTTTGGAACGATATAAGGCATCAGCGCCCTCAGTCTCCCAAATATGTTGCCATTGCCAGATGGTCCCGACATTTGAGATATTAAAATGAAGTGCGGTTTTCGGATAAGAAGCCTTATTCGTTTTCATCCATTTTAAAACATTCATCTTAAATGAGCCATCAAATGTTTTTTCGGGTGATAGGACATCTAGTCCTTTTGGGCCAAAGGCCTTATAACGTTGAACCCACGAGACAACTAGTGAGTTACTCTTAATACCATATTTTCTCGCTATTAATTCATAACCTAAGGATGACGTTAGATAATCCTGAACAACTTTTATTTTTAATGTTTTAGAATATTTGGTCAATATAAAACCCCCCGATATTGGATTTTGGTCCAATATCGGGGGTTCACTTCACGCACAAATTTAAATTTGTGCGCGGCTTTTTTTGACCTAATCAATAATATCTGAATTAGGTTCCCATTTATCCAGTGTATCGAATAAGTGGTTTGTTTGTGCGAATAATTGAGAAAGGTCTGCATTGCCGTCATCTTTAAAATGTTTAAAGAATAAGTAGAAATCGACTTCCAATTGATCAACCATTCGTAATCCTTGCTCATTCAATGAAATGAATACTTTACGTTGGTCCATTTCATCACTGCGATTTTTAACAATTAAGTGTTTTCTGAATAAAACATTAATTTTACGTGAAATTGCTGGGCCTGAAAGATCAAAGGATTCCGATAATTTCGCCACTTCAATATTGGGGTTTAATTTGACCTCTCTGAGAATCAAAAATTGATCGTATGTCAAGTCGTGCGTGACAGTTAAATGATTTATCTTATTGTAAATTTGGCCAATTTGCAGATACCATTCGTTGAATCGATCAACAAGGTTACTATCCGTTTCTGGTTGCATCGAACCACTCCTTTACATAAACACTAAACGTGGTTATTAAGTGTTACTAGTCAAAAATAACACAAAATGTATAAAATTAAAAGATTTATGCTTAAAATATTAATAAATATTGATAAAGTTATTTATTAGTATCTTTTAAAATTTATTCTCTCTTAATGATAATTGCAATTGATTATAAATCAATTGTTATTATTACCATTAAAAATTATAAATGTATATAACCGTTTTGCAAAAAATATGGAATGACCCTGCACACCATTTTTATCTATGCTAGAATGAAGGTACTAAAAGCTATTGTTGGAGGGTTACGATATGAAACGAATCACACTTTATTTAGTGCGTCACGGTCAAACATTCTTTAACCGTTATAACCGGATGCAAGGTTGGTCAGACTCACCACTTACTCCGAAAGGGATTGCAGATGCCGAACGCGCTGGCAAAGAATTAGCGAAAGTTAATTTTGCTCAAGCTTATTCTAGTGACCGCAGTCGCGCAATGGACACCGCTAAAATTATTCTCCATAAGAATTTCTACCTTGATACTCCATATGCTATCACACCGCACTTCCGCGAAGAATTCTACGGCTATTTTGAAGGTGAAGATTCACCCAAAGCGTGGTACATGGCAGGTGCCAGTCATGATGCCAAAACCTTCCAAGAAATCATCACCAAATACTCACTCGATGCCTCTAAAGATTTCATGAAAGAAGCTGATCCCTTCCACGATGCTGAAGATGCCGCTGAATATTGGGCCCGCGTCGGTAAAGGTTTCAAACAACTTCGTGCTGAATGTTCTGACGGTGATAAAGTCTTGATGGTCAGTCATGGCACAACCATTCGCAGTATTGTTGGCAAGTTTGGTAACGACCAATTCGATGTTACCGTTAGTCCAATGAACGGTAGTATTACTAAAGTTATTTTAACAGACGAAGGCGTTACTGTTGAAAGTTACAATCAATTAACCCTTCAATAGTATCAAACGATAATTGATGTATGAATATTCATTGAATATAGAGCTGGGCAATATTATTCTGACTGTTCAGCTTTTTTTGTGGGCAATAATTCATGCCGTTCAATAATAATACGCGCTTCAAATGACAGTTTCGGCAGTCTTCTTTGGCTTTTTTTGTAGGTAAAATGCTCACCACAATTGTAGCTAAGCAAGTTAAAAACTAATCCAGCGTGGTATACGCCTCTTAATGACATCAGT